>NZ_CP177116.1:0-34648 GCF_046717495.1 Corynebacterium sp. LaCa54 | reverse complement strand
AAAGCAAGAATAGATTTAGGGAGCATTTATCCAGGTAGCGACATGCGCATGTGTGTATATCATGCTATACGGAGGGAAACCATTAAGTAGAGAGCTGAACCAAAATCCCCTTATGCGCATGTACTGATATACATATATACATATATGCTCATCTCGAAATTTAAAGCTATCCACTTGCCGAGGGATATTCCGGTTGCGGGCGCGTGTGAAGGCGGTATGGTTATAGGTGTCCGCAGCGCACCTCCCCCCGGCGCATAGTCGGACGGAAGGAAAATAAAAAAGCCACAATCCCCCGCAGGTGGCTTCTCCCCTCAGTGCGGTTGCGTCCCCTAACGTGGTGTATCTGTAGCCCGCGGTAAGTCTTGTGCCGGTGTGCATGAAGGCGACCACCGCGGGTACCTTTCGAATCAACTCTTACCTATCCTCGAAAGGAAGTAACCCGCGATGGCCACTGACCCTCATCATATCGATCCGACCGCGTATCTCGAAGAGCTACTGACTCAAGCGTCCCCAGATTTGATGCGCCAAATGCTCACTGACTTCATCAACCAGATTCTTTCCGCCCAAGCAGACACCGTCTGCGGGGCTGATTACGCCACCGTGTCAGCCGAGCGCACCAACACACGTAATGGCTACCGTCATCGCCAACTTGATACCCGAGTCGGCAGCATTGATGTGGCAATCCCGAAGCTACGCACCGGCGCATTTTTCCCTGACTGGCTGCTAGAGCGCCGCAGCCGCACCGAGCGTGCCCTGACCACAGTCATCGCCACCTGTTACCTGAAAGGAGTCTCCACTCGCAGGATGAACGACCTGGTGGCCACCCTTGGGATCAACAACTTGTCGAAGTCTCAGGTCAGCCAGATGGCCAAAGAACTCGATGACATGGTCGATGACTTCCGCACCCGCCGGCTTGACCAAGGCCCCTACCACTTTGTCTCCTGCGACGCGCTGACAATGAAGGTGCGGGAAGGCGGACGTGTCGTAAAGACCAGCGTGTTGCTGGCCACAGGTGTCAACGCTGACGGCTACCGAGAGCTTTTGGGCATGCAGGTTGCCACCGCGGAATCTACCGCGTCGTGGACCGGGTTCTTTCGGGACCTCATCGCCCGTGGCCTGACCGGGGTATTCCTCGTTACTAGTGATGCCCATCTTGGTATTCAAGCAGCCGTGGGTGACTGCCTGCCGCAGGCTAGTTGGCAGCGGTGTCGAACGCACTTCGCGAAGAACCTCTCGGCCCAGGTTCCCAAAACCCAATGGCCGACTCTGTCAGCGATGTTTCACACAATCTTTCAGCAACCCGATGCCGCTAGTGTGTGGGCCCAAGCTCGTGAGGTTATTGAATTCTGCCAGCAGAAATTCCCTCGCGTTGCCACCTACCTCGAGGAGTGTCTCGACGAGCTGTTGGCGTTTACCGCTGCGCCGAGAGCGGTGTGGACCAAAATCTGGTCGAATAACCCCACTGAACGGCTCAATAGGGAGATCCGCCGGCGTACCGATGTCGTAGGAATCTTCCCAAACCGAGACGCTGTTGTGCGCCTTGTTGGGGCGGTTTTGGCCGAACAGCACGATGACTGGATCCAACAGAAGCGTTATATGTCACTGACCAGCCTGGCACAGACCAAAGAGATCATCGCCGCTGGGGTCATCGACGAGGACCGCGACAACAACCAGGAGATCGCCGCGTGAATACCCTCACCCCTTATCCCCGAGATGGCCCCTAAACCACCGCCATGAAACTAACCCCAGATTCGAAAACAGATACACCACTACCCAGGACTTGACCAGCGGCATTCGCAATTTATTTTACGATCCTGCATGGACCGATTTGATTTTCCTTGACGCAAACGCAGCGCATATAAGCGATGCCGATTGGATCCCCAATTGCAGCACGTACGTTACAGGGCCTTTTAGACCGGATAGATCAAACGCTGCTAGCCCAAAGGCCGCAGCGCATATCAGGAGGAGACAGATGGCAGCGCTCAGGGCTCCGTCAGATGCCACAAAATAGATGCCAACACATATTCCCCACACGAAAAGAATGGGGATTAAAACTGCGAATTTCACCTCTATAAACCACTCCTGCTCAAGAGTGGCTGCGCTAGTCATCGCATAGAGAAGAATTTGAATAAAGACGAGTGCAACGTTTCCGTAGAGGGGTTTCCCCACTGCCTTTCTAAATTTCACCCACCGATTCTTCTTTTCTTCGCCCCCTTCACGGTTCTCACATTCTGATTCTTCAACCCTTTCATTTTCTGGAAAGACTTTTTGAAGCAAGTACAGAACAAAGAATGCAAAAAGTCCCTGCATCAATTTCATGAAGAAGGAATCATTTGGTTTCTTCACGAGTTGTCAATCCCCTTGGTCGCCGACCATCGCCCTTAGCATCTATAGAGTGCACCCTATTAATAAAACGGAAGACTCCGTACTAAACGCAACTTACTGCGCTTTATTGGGTCAAGATCCGGATTCTCATTCCGAAATTATTGCCCCCACATTGAGTGCTTAATAAGCAACCCCTTAAAAAGTGGAACACCATTACTGGACATTAGGGTACAGCGCGACAAACTGGAAACCGCTAGTAAGAAACGCGCAAAAGCTGCGAGGAGTGTCCGGCTGACTATCGCGGGTGTTTATTCAAGCAGAAGCGGAGATAGGTGGGTGGCTGACTATTCAGAGCGAGATGAAAGAGTTTGGAGTATTGAGGCAGACTATTAATCACGCGTCAAAGGCAGCGGGAATCTCCCCTAGGGGACGCAGGCGAAAGCCGGACTAAACGTATCAGAACGTTATTCGAGGAGCTTGCTGTAGTGCGGGCGAGCTTTCATCACATGGATTAATAGTTCGTCCCCATCGGAGGCAACAACAACGACGGTTTCCAGCAGTCGAGCATGGGTATCAAAACCGAGGCGGAGTTCCCTCCACTGGCCAGGGTTATCGTCAAGAGGCTCTATCCACAGCGGATAGGAAGCTGCATGGATTCCATCGGCTTCTGCGATACCGTGCTTAGTGGCAGATTTGGCTGCTTTCATGCTGCCGTGAGCGTGCTGATCGCTTGGCGAACAAGCTCAGATCGGGTGAGATTCTTTTTCGTAGCTAGGCGATCTAGAGCGCTAAGTTCATCGACAGTGAGGCGTACAGCAACGACCTGAGCAGGCTCCGCCCCGCGACCGGGGCGTCCGCGTCCGCGCTTTTTCAACACTTCTGGATCGTAGCCTTCTTCCGCTTCGGAAACCCACGTGTCGAGTTGATCTTGAGTGATGTTCACAGGCATGAAAATATCGTATAACGAAAATTGTTTACTGTCGATACATTCCGCATTAACACCCGGCGGAAGTCAAACTCCCACAGGAGTGACGTAAGGGGCGATCCCGGAGTAGGGGGGTCACACCATAAGCAATATACGGTTCTTCTTCCGTTAGGCAGTTAGATAACCTCTCACTTGAAGAAGACTGGTCAGTGAGGGGTTCTTATAGGCTTTGGGAGTTTTGGCGGTATTTGTTTATCGATGTGCTGTTTCATTTCCGAACCTAAACTTCTATTAATGGGGAATACTGCCAGCTACACGGATGTGTGACCTGACAGCTTCGTTGAATTCGTCGTAGACTGAGCAGGCCTCATACGTCTCATCAATACCTAATTAAGTAGGAGCAAAATGAGTTCTTATAAAGACATCACGACTTTCTCCACTCCCATGCTCGTCAAGTCTCTGGATACGTTGGAGATTTCTGCGGGAGAGGACAACGGCAAGTGGGGCTCCCAATTTCCGCAAGGTGTTGCCATCTTCGTTCCCGACGGCGAGTATTTTACTGTTCGCATTGAGTCTTTTGGAACAATCCCGTCGGACAAGAAGCTGGTGGCAATGAACGCTATTAATGCGACGAATGACAACCTGGCTTTCGGCAAAGTGGTTCCTAATCTCATCGAGGGACGCCGGACGATTGTCTTCCGCAATCACTTCAACTTCACCCAAGGTGTGTCCCAATTCCAGCTGGATACGCTCATCGACGCCAGCTTGCATGTCGGGTTCAACGCGCTGGGAAAGATTGAAGAACTTTTTGAAGGAACGGAGTAAGACCATGGGACTGTTTGGAAAGAAGAAGCCAGCGTTGCGTGAAGCATCCGTCGAATCTATTGGGGAGGCGCTTTCTACCCAGGGGCTTGACTGCTCGCAGTTGTCGACTGGTGGGTTGCTGACTCAGGTCAATGGGGTTCCTATCTACATCGTTGATCAGGACACGAACATTGGTATTGGTGGGATGATCCAGGCGCGTCAGTCCGAAGCCGAGGATCTTAATTGGATTAGCGACTTTAATAATCGTGCGCTGTGGCCGGTTGTCTTCCGTGCAGACCAGCAGACTGCGAGTGTTATCCACGCTGAGCATCGAATCATTAAATACCTTGAGTACTCCGAAGCACAGTTGCGTGACGAAGCTCTGCTTGGAGCCCAGCTTGTTGCGGAAACCTTGCTGCGCTATAGCGAAGAGCATCCGCAGTAGATCGCCAGCTAATAAAACTTTTGACATGAGCAAACAAGTGCGATGAGTTTTTGAAGACCGGATGCGGCGATTAACCCGTTGCGTATAGTTCTAGGTTTGGGGCTGCTGCGGAAGTCGCGGGGCGTGACTTCCTTGCCCCGTGTGATTGTCACGTCCTGGTGCTCGTTTGCGCGTGAGCGCTTTTTTGTTACGCATACTGATACGCGAATGCGCCGGCGAATTGCCTGATACAAACGCCCTGCTATCTGCTCACAAGTGTTCACGCCCCTGACCACGACCTATGGTCGCTGGCGTGCCCAGATTCATGGTACAAGGGTTCAGTAATAAGCAATATACGGTTCCTCTGCCGCCAGGCAGTTAGATAGAACCTCACGTGAAGGAAACCTTTCCTTAATTACCGAGCTTTGACACCAGCAGGGGACCTCCGGGAGCCTGTATCGTTACAGGAAATGTTGAAGTACTGGGGATTTTCCTTTATTGAACGCCTTCCAGCCGCTCTTTGAGGCTGGTGGCTAAGCCTAGAAGTTCATCTAGGCTATCTGCGGGTCGCCGTTGGCAACAGATTTCGTTGCGCCGCGCGCACGGACTTAGCGAGTATGCCGGCATCGCGGGCCAGTGGGGAAGTAGCTGACAGTTCTGCCAGTATTGCTTGCAAGTGTTTGGCTGCGCTGTTGGCGGCGTCTAGCGCGTACTCGTAGTCTCCATCTTCGCCGTGGGCTTTGATAAACAAGGTGCACAGGTACTCCTGGGTTTCATGAACAATGTCAGCCACCGCTTCACCCACCTAAGTGCATCGTTGACGTGCAATGTGTACACTGCCCAGCCTGAATGTGCAGTGTAAATGTTTAGTTTAGGGTTATATATACCCCTTATATAGGTTATTTTGACCGCCTTTCGCGAGACGCGAAAATCGAGTCTGTACATGTGTCTATCTGGCGTTTTAGCGAATTATTTAGTTTTAGAGAAAGTTTCTAAACACATATCTATGGACTGTGTATAACCGTAGCGATACCCTAACTCCGGCTGCCAATTATCTGGTGTTCAGCTGTTTTTAAATACGGTGGCGTGAAAGGGCTACGGATGAAATTCGCTAAGAAGTTGACTGCAACTATTGCGGTATGTGCAAGTGTTACTTTTGCTGGTGCTGGTGTTTCAAGTGCCAAGGTTTTTCACGGTCATTGGATTGGTGGTCGTATTGAAGAGGCGTATCACCGGCTCGGTGGGTGGAAGACTTTTGGTGACGCTACAACTGATGAGCGTGTAGCTAAAAATAATGGTCGGTTCCAGGTGTTCGCTAAGGATGCCTCCATTTATTGGCATGCTGGTGTTGATAATGGAATTGCTCACCAGGTAGGTGGGCGTATTCGCAACAAGTGGGGAGATCTTGGCTGGGAAGGCGCGGCCTTGGGATATCCCATTACGGATGAGTTGAAGACCCCTGATGGCAAGGGGCGGTTTAACCATTTCCAGGGCGGGTCTATCTACTGGTCGCCAGAGACTGATGCTCATCAAGTGTGGGGAGGAATTCGCGATAAATGGGCTCAGCAAGGCTGGGAGACCGGTGATCTAGGGTACCCAACCACTGATGAGTTGCTTACCCCAGAAAAGACTGGGCGCTACAACCATTTTCAAGGCGGGTCTATCTACTGGTCACAAGCTAGCGGGGTCCATAGTATTTCTGGCCCCATTCGGGATTTTTGGGGGAAGTCAGGGCTGGGAGCGTAGCTCGTTGAAGTTTCCCACATCGGAAAAATACGCTGCAGGCGGAGGCATAAAGCAGGATTTCCAGGGCGGGTCTATTCAGTATTTTAAGCCTACTGGCAAGGCCCTAGAGGCTTATGACAATCAGAATATTTCGAGTTACCGTCAGATTTATCCACTGTTTAACACCACCGACTTCAAGCGGTGGCATGCAGCCGGGGTCTATCGTGAAGTTATCCAAAACATGGATAAATACTTTCCCCTCTCCGGGTGTCCTGACGAAATTACTGAGGGCTCCGTATGCACTTTTACAGGTGTGGGCGGAGCTAAAAGCAAAGTAACCGTAGAGCGTATCTCTGATGAGGGATTCTCACTGGTTACTGCTAGTGATCATCCTGAAGGCGGCGGCAGAACACTAAACATCCGATTCGATGAAGTAACTTCCCCCAATGCAGATGATGACAATGTTGTCTTTGACAACGACAGCGTAGAAAATTCCTACATCGGCTCTGACAAAACATGGGTTCGTCTCGTAGTCGAATCCTTTGGTCCGACACAGACCTCAAAGGTTCAAGGTCCTTTTAGCTCCGATCACATTGGTTCACAGGTATGGAGCAAGTTTGCCGGAACTGTGCGTTCAACAATTAATTCCTCTTCGACGACGTATATCCCGTTGTCGAAGTAACCACGGTGTTCAACTACGTACCTAAAAGCAAGGAGCCTATTGTGAATTCTTTTATCCAACGCTTATCTATCGGAGTACTTACCTGCATAGTTTCTGCTGGTCTTGCTACCTCTCCCGCAGTAGCAGAAACGCCTGTGAACATCACAGCAGGCGACGGTGGCCTCGTTCAAAAAGACTGTGCTACTGGGGCGGAGTATGTGCGTATTGATTCTTCAGAGCTGGAAAATTCTAAAGCGTGCTTTTTCCTTACAAAGCCCACAGGCTGGGTGGCCGTAAACATTACGGGATCGTATGGAGTTGTCAATCGCTTAAAAGTACCGGTTTCAGTGGCCTTTAAATTGCCTGATGGTGATGTGTACTGGCAGCGAGTAGTGGAACCAGGAAAAATCCAAAGCATCGACGTTGGCAATAATCGTTCTACCGTTGTTGAAATGCAGGTCACCCCGGTAGCGACCTCAACCGGTGCTGGCACTGGCGACCTTAGCGTGGATACCGCCAACCCGCACGTGATCAGTATGCGTTCTGCTGGCCGATATGCCGGCGGAAAAATACTGCGATTGTCTTGGGCCGGAGTAGAACTATCAAGCATAGATAGAAACTCAGGCTTTAATGATCGCCTCGACGCGTCTTTTAAAGTAGTCCCAGCCCGCGATGGTTCTCAGTGCCTGTCCTTGGAAGCAGCTGCATATCCAGGCGTCTTCTTGACCATGCACTCTAACGGATCAGTAGCTGTTCAAAGCAACCCGAACGCCAAAGGTGCAACGTGGTGTCCTGCAAGTGTGGCAGAAACCCCCACAGGAACTCGCCTTGCTTCGGCACTAAATCAAAATCGTGTTCTCACAGCAAGTGGGACGCAAAAGGTTGCGACCACGACTTCTCGCACGAGTGAATCGGTGTGGTTTATCGACCAGGGCCTTGCCCTACCCGGGAAGTAAACGCAAAACATGTAATAAAAGGGCCGCCACTGTGTATGCCTTTTCAGGCTGCTTTCGTCGTAACGCGTAGCGCCCAATTAACCCATACCTTATAGATAAGAAAGTCCGCACATGCGCTACAAGCATCATCACCCTGCGAAGACAGTGACACATTGCGCTCGAAAAATCATGTCCGTTATCACCGCTGCTGCAGTAGGGCTTAGCCTTTCGTCAGCGCATGCGCTTGCCCAAGCAGATCAACGCGACCTGGGCGCTGAGATTGCTGATGAACAGCAAGCGCGAAACTATGCCATTGAAATGGTGAGCACCAACTTCCCTGCCTCGCAGGCAGCTGCTGAAGAAGTACTTCGGGGCGGGCAAGAAGAATTATCTGCTTATGCGAAATCAGGCATGGATGAGGCCCGCACTCAAGACCTTCGCCAAATAGTGGTGACAATCTCTTCACTATCTGAAGAAAACGTTCAAAACGCAGCCAAACAGGCACTTGATGCAGGTGATATCGACAGTCTCAGCAACTTTATCGATACTGGGTGGCAAACAGCCCAAACCGAAGACGATCGTGCAACCGCGTGGAAAGCTACCCAAGCACCAGAAGGAAGTGTCCTTAAAGCAGCAGCCGAAAAGGCACTATCTACAGACACTGAAGAAGCCCTAAGCGAGTTTGCAGCTACAGGTGCAGATAAAGCTCGCTGGGATGATAAACGACGCGAAGTCTACGAACTTTCCCGATCCCCACTCCCATCAGTTGCTGCAGGCGCTTCTGAAGCACTGATGACAGATACAGATACAGCAATTGAGTCGTATCTTCGCTATGGGCAGTTTGTTGATGCAGCCCAAGACTCAGAGAAGATGAGTATTACCGAACTGGTAGATACCGCTATCGAAGAGTCCGATAAAGCCGAGCGTGCTGCAAGCTTCGCTGCAACAAACGCTGACCAAGCCAGACGGGCAACAGAGGCATCTCGACAGGCTACTCAAAAGGCAAAAGATGAGGCACTAGCCGCCGATGCAGCACAAGTAAGGGCAGGCAATGCCGCCGCGTCGGCAGGAAAGCTTGCTAATCAGTCTGCCCAAGTAGCCGATAACGCAGTGGCTGCAGCAGCAGAAGCACGACAAGCCTTAGCGCAAACTGCCGATGCTCTAGCTCGTGCAGCCTCTGCTGCTTCTCGGGCACGTATTGCAGCCCAAGAAGCAGCATCCCGTGCTTCTGCGGCAGGCTATGACGCCTCCATGGCATCTCAAGCGCGGCAAGCAGCCGAACGAGCTCGTGATGCTGCACGGGCTGCTGACAAAGCCGCGCAATCTTTTGTCCACGCAGACGCTGCTGCCGGTTTTGCCCGCACCGCCAGTGGTGCCGCAGCCAGCGCTGCAAACAATGCTGATGCGGCAGCAGCCGCTGCATCCGAAGCAGCAGCCGCCGCAGGAGCTGGTGACCAAGCCGCTGCAGAAGCACGAGCAGGTGCCGCACGAGCACGAGCAGCAGCCTCTCGAGCACGCGCAGCCTCTAACGAAGTCGACGGAATCGTCAATCAGATTACCGAACTAGTACAAAAAGCCCGTACAGCTGCTCGACAAGCCGCCGATCACGCAAATAAAAGCGCCCAAGCCGCAGAAGACGCAGCACGAGAAGCCGGCAATGCCTCTGCCGCCGCACAACGAGCCGGTGCTAATGCTCAATCAGCCCAAGAAGCAGCCTTAAAATCTATCGAGGCCATCAACCTTGCCAATGACATCGCTAAACTTTCTCAAGAAGCTGCCACCCAGCGCCAAGAACAAGAAGCCCAATACCTTAAAGACCAAGCAATTCAAGCAAATGAAGATGAGGCCCGTGACGATAAATATAAAAGCGATCAACTAGATAGGCGTAAGAAATTTGAAGCAACGCTAAGGAAGTTGGGGGCGTATTCTGAGCTTGAAGAGTCGGCAGATGGCTCTGGGGCGAGCCTTTCTGAGCCAAGCGATATAAGTGAGCTTCGCGATGCAACGATTGCTGCAGCGATAGTCGGTGGTCCTTCCGTATCCGAAGCAGCGAAATTAGCTCTATCAAGCGGGAAAGATCAAGATCTTCGGCAGTTTGCTACAAACGGGTATTCTGCCGCGTTAATAGATGATGAGCGAAACCAACTCAGAACGTGGTGGGCAACCGACCCGAACGAGGAGGTCCGCAATGGAGCCGAGGAATGGGTAAATGCAGACGGTGCAGTCGTTCATTGGTTTGCAACCGACGAAGTGAAACGTCTTCGCACCCCTATTCTGCTTGAAAAGGCCTGGGGCCTCAAAGAAAACGCCGGAAAAGCAGTTCAGCAAGCTGCAGACGCAGCTATTTCCGAGGGAACATATGATGCTCTTGATGAGTTTGTCAACGGGACCGGCTATTCCAAAGCTCTCCATGAAGATCAACTCCAGCAAGCCTACGAATTGGAAAGAACAGGCGGACCGGAACTAAAAGCTGCTGCGGAAGCTGCCATTCTAGGAGACCGAGAAGGGCTCAATGAGTTCATCACCATCGAAGCAGCTCGAAAAAGCGCAAATGATGCCGAAAAGAACACCCATGACCAACAGGTCAACGCGCTGTTAGAGAAAGGCTTCTTTGCAGCTCACCGAGCAGCAGAGGAAGCCGCTAAGGCACAGCAGTCCTACTTTTCCGCCTATGGTGATGCTCGGAAAGCCGCATCATTTGCACAGGAAGCTACGAAATGGTCTGGCCGTGCCCAGCAATCAGCGCAACGAGCACATACGTCTTTGGCATCGGCGCAAGAATCACTGAATTTTGCAAAAGAACAGCAACAACGTGCACATACAGCCGCAAACCAAGCTGAACAAGCCGCAAACCAAGCGTCTGCGAATTCTAATCAAGCACAAAGCTTTGCTTTAGATGCCCACTTATCGGCTAATCAAGCACGATCCTCTGCAGAGCAAGCAAGAGGATCGGCTGCAGCGGCTGGTAAAGATGCTGCAGCCGCTGCGCAGGCTGCAGATTCTGCATACCAAGCAGCAACTGAAAAATGGCAAAACGAACAAGTAGAGCTTCAGGCCGCTTACGAAGCTGGAAAAATTCAAGACGGCGTAAACACAAGTTCACCCGGAATTCTCGAAAGCATAAAGGAAGCGATCGGAAAAGAAGCATTAAATCTTCTTCTTGATTTCATTGGGGTTACCGATGTTATTAACTGCTTCCATGGTGAGATTTCTGGTTGCCTATGGACAGCGGTAAGCCTGCTTCCAGTTTCGAAACTTCTAAAAGCAGGCAAAGCAATACCTGTCCTGCGTAGACTCTTAAGCAAAACTGGCGAAATCCGCCATTTGCTCAGCGCACGACGCGCCGAACGTTCAACCAAGCTTAAAGAACTTCACAACATCCCATCCTGCGGACTCGTTTCCCTCAGCTCATCTACCTCCCCCAAAAATCGAGTCCAATTTGCGGTAAATAGTACGAGCTTTCTTGAGCGCCTGCGTTTTGAAGAAATTGTAAGCACAAAATGCACTGTTGGTTCAATATCGGGAAGGATCTATCGAGGAGGCAACTACCATCAACTTATGACACGTGCTTGGACCAACCCACTTCAAGCATTCAGAGTCCAGCGGCACCACATCATTTCCTCTTCCGTGATCAAAAAAGAGGAGGCGTCACTTCCAAAAGGAATGAAGCCTAACAATGCTCCCGCAATTCAAATGGATCCAGCAGATCATAGGAATACGTTGTCCTGGGGAAACAGCGCTGCAGCAAAGAAATACCAAGAAGAGCAGGCCCAATTAGTTCGAGAAGGGAGAATTGATGAAGCATTTCAGCGTGAATATGAAGACATAAAAAGTACTTTTAATGGAAAATATGATCAGGCGCTAGACGAAATGATTGACGACGCCCTAGCTCGTGGTTTCCTAAGTAAAGACTTTCGGACCGGAAACACTCGAATTGCGGATAATCTGGCAATGGATTCAAACACCACTACACTTGCGGTATAGATTCCAGAACCCAGAGTCTTTGGCCCGCATGGAATTCTTCCAATCGCCACAGATCGATAAAAGTATCACCTATTAAGGAATGTGTAGAAAATGAAGTTCAATTTTGAGGTCCCTGAACCGTTGCAGCTGTCTGCGCCTGTTTCATACTACGAAGATCTTCTGTCTGATTACCGATACCGAGACATCTCATTTCTCAAAATGGACACTACGGGTCAGGTTCTTGGGGAATGTGTAATTGGGGGAATCAATTACACCATTAAGAGCTACGAGACTGCTGGATTGATTACCTCAATAGAAATCTTGGACGCGCGGGAGACAGATAGCTTCCTTGATATCCCACTGTCATTGTCAAGCCGAAAGTTTGTAAAAGCCCTAAAAGATGTGGGGATCGAATTTGAACACGACCGTGACGGCATAACCATTCCTCACGAAAATGGGACCATTGCTTTGTCATACCAATTCGGCAAAGTTGTGGCTATTTGCTGGGAATAACCAGCCAATTTCAATCACGCGAGTGCGCAGTCTGACTTACGCGACAGCCTAACCGAAGGCCTTGACGTACTAAACAACCGACGAAAAAGGAAGTGCATCGAGAAAATGAATATTGAAGGTACCTGCCCCTTGCCCGTAAAGCCCGGTATGACGGTGAACCAGGCCACTAAAGCATGCTATGACTCGGAATTAGGTGCGGATACGTATGAGGAACAGTTTGAAGGCTGGGTTGATATCGAAACACTCGAGCCTGGTGATCCTGGCCGCAAGATTGTGTGCTGCGTGGAAGACGGTAAATGCGTCACCGTTGAAATGAAGTACCTGGAGACGCCAATCACGGATACCTTCTATGGCGTTGACCATAATCGTCGCCCCGCCGAGACCCCACAGGCGAGAACCGAACGAGTCGCACAAGAGCTACAACGCCAAGGAATCCGCACCGAGATAAATGAGTTCCTCATCTTATTGCCTGACCACTTAGTCGCTATCGAAACCAACGAGTGCGTTGCCTGGTTTGATCCTGAATATTGGAGTCTTGAGGATTTTCTTGAAACGTCGTTCCTTGCCTAGTGAAAAGCAATCCTTGGATGTCAGCGAACGAGGCGACAGCGGCATGGTTTAACGAAAAATAGTTAGAATGCACACCAACTGTGATGACGGTTCCAGTTTCTCACTTTCTACTGCCCCGACTTTGCAACAGCACCAAGTATTCTGTGAGTGTCCGCTATGGGCCTCCCCCGAGCCTTGTCGGACGGAAGGAAAAGCCGCCCCCGAGCGGCTTCTCCCCAGTGCCCCCCCTTGTGAGCGCGGCCTGGGGAGTTTCCTTTATTGCGCGGATTCCAACTGCTCTTTGAGACTGGTGGCCAGACCCTGCTCGCGTCCTCGGTGTCGGTGTGAGCTTGTTCGCTATATGGCTCGTATTCTGGATCGCTACATGTCATCCCGCAGGCAGGGTTGCGGGACCCCGACGACCCCTGATTGGCACCCCAGAGTCGTCAATCGGCAGTAACGTCCAGTTTCAGCCACGCGGCTGCCTGATCAGGCTGGCGTCGAATCCCCACTATTGGGCACCCTCGTCTAGACCTGCTTCAGCGGGCTCAGCAATCAGACCGGCAATCTTCACCACGGCATCGTAGAGTTCAGTATCGCCGAAAACCGGACGGAGTAGACGAGCATGTTCGGCGAGCTCCAAACCAAAGGTCTGATCCACAGCGTGCTCCCCTCGGGGCGTGAGAGCTACTGATGCGGATCGCCGATCACCCGGAATGGAAGATCGCTGCAGTAGCTCCCGTTGCTCGAGACGCTTGAGATGCTTAGCCACCCCGGCTCGTGTCATTCCCAAATCGCGAGCGAGCTTTGCCCCGGTCACTTGCTCGTTACTGTGACGTAGAGGGACGAGAACTTCCAGCTCAGCGGGACTTAACTCTTGCTGTTCACAAGCCCTTTCCGAAGCGCGCTCCAGAGCCTCGTGGATCAGTTTGAAGCAGCCCACGACGGACATCGTCCGGTCGTCCAGATCGGGATTCTTGCTCAACCATCGTTCGATGACTTCGCCGCGGCATCCAGGGATCATACTCATCGCCTTATCGTTAACTAGTATACTATCGTGTGTATGTCCATCACACTACCAACGGAGGAATCAATGCAAGACATCGAACCCGAGGTTGTCATCATCGGTGCAGGCGCAGCTGGCCTAAGTGCTGGGCTCACGCTGGCCCGGGCCCGACGTCGGGTGCTCATCATTGACAGCGGTCTGCCTCGGAACCGTTTTGCTGAGCACTCACACGGATACCTCACCAGGGACGGGATGTCACCACAGCAGCTGCTGGAAAGTGGACGAGGCGAAGTTGAGTCCTACGGCGGGCAGATAGTCTCCGGGACCGTGCAGTCGATTGACGTATCGGAGCGGACCCCCAGCATCGGCTCATTGACACTGACGACCGGTTCCCACGTAGTGCGGCCGCGAGCCGTCCTTGTCGCGACCGGCATCACAGATATTCTTCCCAGCATTCCCGGCGTCGCCGAGGGGTGGGGACGCACAGTCCATCACTGCAGCTACTGCCACGGGGCGCAACTTGACCCCGCACAAGAAGTTGTTGTGCTCGGGGGCGACAATAAGCGCTTCGTCCTGAAGCAGACCAAGTTGTTGCGCCACTGGGTTAGTACAGTATCACTGGTCACCTGTGGAATGGACCTCACCGAGACGGAGTGGTCCGATCTGCGTCAGCGCGGCATCGATGTTCTCGAACAATCCGTTCATCACGTAGCGGACAACGAGGAGGGCGGATGCACGGTGACATTGGACAATGGAGACTCCAAGGGATCCGGAGCGGTTTTCGTCGGCCCTATCTTTAAGCCGAACGACCTGCTACTTCGCGGAGCTGGATGTGCTGTCGATGGCGACGACTGGATTCAAGTGGATCAACACGGGCGCACGAGCGTGCCGGGTATCTGGGCAGCTGGAAACGTCATTTCATCACCAGATCAGATCGTTAATGCCGCAGCAGCCGGTGCAACTGCGGCTATCAACATCAACGACACCCTGCTCGGCCTGGCCTGACAACCGTGGATCGAGGGCATTCCTGGTCCGGCCACTCACTGTGGCTTTCAACAGCGTCTTCCTTGGGCGGGATCTGTTAGCTGGAAGATCGTAGCGCTGCCTGGTGGGATGACAGCAACGGTGACGCCGACAAAGGAAAAACCGCCAACCAACAGGTTCTTTGACGCCCAATATTTGAGGATGAGGAAGACAAGAACGCAGGCTCTAAGGGCGGCGACCTGAACAACCCGTACTGCCACCACAGTGGACAGCACTGTCGTGTGGGCTGCGGTTGACACGGAGGACAAGCAACCTCTGAGCATGGAGAAGAAGCACACGGCGGACGCCTCACTCGCGGGCATGTTCACCCACACTATGCAAACCATGCCGGAGGAAAGCGACTACCTCATCCGCTGGTGGGCATGAATATACACGGCAGTATGCCCACTGTATATAAGGAGGACGCTTCACGAGAGACTCCTGGAGATCCACCATTTTTGACACCAGAAACTTGCGCTGACAAACCAGGTACACACCAGCTCGGCACTGTTTCAGAACTGGGCGATTTTAGCACTGAACTTGGAGCGAAGCATGGAAAGGTGTTCTAGTACGTTCGCATGCGGGTGTGACGAGAATCGCCACAAATGTGTTTCTAGTCACATTTAGCTGGTTCAACTTGCTATTGAGTAGAATGGGTGCTAGAATGAAAAATATATATTTTTCATTCTAGCACCCATTCTACTCGACGGATTTCTGTAATCGAAACTCCCAAAATTACCCCTTGCGAGGAGTGCTATCACCCCCATAACCTTGCCGTAAGATTAGAAAGTATTTCTACGAAAGGTTATGTCATGAATCTCTATACCAACCCTCTTACGTACACTGATGCGCGCAGAATCGTCGACGCACTTCCCCGCCCAAGAAGACAGACCTACTTAGACATCGCCAAAAAACATGCCGAGACTGAACAACGAATTATTATTTTGGCGGCTGAGTTGTACCTATGGAACGGATATCTCGCATCAGTTGTAGATAGAACGACAGGCGAAGTTGAAGTTTTGCTCCGAAATTTTATAGATCGGGCTTTAGCTCAATGGAACAGTAAATCACCACAAAATGGCTCCCCCGAATGGCTAACCAACCCCGAAGGAAAGCTGAAAGAGTTAGTTATCCCTTCCGAAGGTACGGCGCTGAAAGAATACGCCCACACGCAAACAGTCGAAGGAATTCCAACACATGACGATTATGTGGCAGGACTAACCTTTGGAAACTGGGTCCACCTATTGCCAAAGAAACACGCTCGCGAAAATAATGCACGCGTGATTCTCTGGAATGAAGCGTTCGCTCCCCATCTAAATTCCCCAGATAGAGTAGATTTTCAACAACGCGTAATGGCGATAAAGGATATCCGCAACCGCGCCACCCACAGACGTCCACTTATCAAAGACACTGACGCTGTCAGCAGAACGCACCAAGACTGCGTGACAATTGCCAAAGCTATAAACGAAGACCTAGGGATCTGGCTCCGAAACGAAAAATGGATCCCCCAGGCGCTTAAACAATCCCCATTGTTATAAAAAAGATGGCCCCCAGTTCAACTGAGGGCCAGAGCTTATTTGCCTTGCGGCTTGATGTTCACCAAGTTACACCTTTTCAAAAAAAAATACAACTTAACTTAAAGCCCATAACCTATCATCCCCTGCAGCGTCGCAGATTAACTCTCAGAGACGACGATCATGAACGTGATTGTGCGACCGGTTGAACCTCCGAGAATGGCCAGCACTTCACTAAGAGAACGAACACCCACCCCGAAGGGTGGGTGTTGTCGCATTGCCACACAAGAACGCTTTACTTCAAAGCACTATGCAAATGGCCGAGCTCATCCGGCACATTACGCACAACTAACGCGACATCACGAATCTCCACATGGAAAGGGCGTTTCAATGCCACTAAGCCCGCTTCAATCTCCGCCAACGCACGCTCTCGCTCCTGATCAGTCAAATCACTACGACCAATCCCCAAGCTTGCCAAAAAATCGCCCGAATGCTCCTGGCGATCGTCAAAAACAACTTCCTTCATTAGTGCCCCTCACAATCACGCTAAATTAATACTTCCCCTCCAATGTTACCCGCGAGACAAAAACCGCCAGCGCCCCAATGGGGTACACCCTATTGTTACGCCGGTTCGGGGCAGAATGTTTCCTGTAAAATAGGGCCGTTCCTAGAATTGTTTTACGGGTGTTTAACTGGGTTTAGGCCTTATGTTTACAGAAAGTGGTGAGTGTGGTGTTGTCGTCGGATGGTTTCCATATTGAAAGTCATATTGACTCTGTGCCCGCGTTGGCGCGGGTGAAAGATCTGCATGGTGGGTTGTCGTCGGGGCAGCAGGCGTTGGGCAGGATTGTGCAGTCCTTGCTTGCTGACGCTGATGGTCTCGACGGGGCACAGTTGTCTGACTTGGCGCGGGTGGTTGAGTCGTATCGTGATGCGGTCATTGCCCAGGAGAATGCTGCCTTTACGCCCTCGCGGGGCGAAGACTAATGGGCAATGACTCTGGTTCGCATGGGCAGCGGGTGGGCTATATCCGTGTCTCCACGATGGAGCAAAATAATCAGCGCCAGAAAGAACTACTCAATGCTTCCGGCAGGATTGACCGGTTCTTTGAAGATAAGATTTCCGGCCGCACCAAGACTGCCCGCCCTGGGCTTGTCGAGTGCATGGCGTATGTGCGCGACGGTGACGAACTCGTCGTCTCGTCGATTGATCGCCTCGCCCGTTCACTTACGGATCTGCGCGGCATTGTTGATGAACTCACCAGCAAGGGTGTGACTGTTACTTTCCTGCATGAGAATCTTGTCTTTGCGAAAGACACCACAGATCCGCGTGCGGATTTAATGCTCGGTATTCTCGGTAGCTTTGCGGAGTTTGAGCGGGCCATTATCCGCGAGCGCCAGGCGGAAGGTATTGCGTTGGCGAAAAAGGCCGGCAAGTACAAAGGCCGCAAACCTGCTCTAAGCCCGCAGCAGGTGGCGGAGATTAAGCGGCGCACACTGGCGGGGGAGTCGAAAGCAGCCTTGGCGCGGGAATTCGGGGTCACTCGTCCTACGGTGTATCGGGCGTTGAAAAACGCATAGATACGGCGCGGCGTGTGGGCAAAATACGCCCCACAGTGCGTGCCTTATGGCACAACATACGCTAAAGCATATGTCCTCCCGAATACAGTTCTACCTGCGTGTTCGTATGAATACCCTCAGCGTGTAGGCGAGGAAATCGACAGACTTGAGGGCGGCTACGAGTAACTCGGTGCGCGTTTCCCACCGTGGAAAGCTGCGATACGTGTCGGAGGCGATATTATGTTGCGAGTCCAGTCGGGCAAGAGAGACGGACAATGGATAAGCACTCATTGGACACACTCAGCCATAAAGGAAAAGACCCTGACGCCACTTCCGGGAAGAAGCTGGAGTTGGCAATCAAGGTCGTAGAACTTATCGATGATGTTGTGAAGTTGTCTGCGCTTAAGCGCAGACAACTCTCCAGAGACTAAATCGCCTTTTTAGAAGCCCGCTTAAATAGAAAAAGCGTGGAGACCAAAAGGATTAGTGAGAGTAGGAGCCACATTAAGGTGTAAAGCGTCTGCGCTTGCCAGAACGCTGAATTTGGATAAAACTCAACCAAGTATTTTCCGTTTTCGATTGGCTCTGATTCAAGAATATCGCCGGGGACTGGAAGAAGGGCTGGATCTGGGTGTGGCCCTGAAAATTCCCCCTTTTCAACGGGAAGGAGAGGATTAAGCCAAGAAGCTCCTGTCGTTCCTACCAATAAACCTAATGCGAAAGTTACGGCCACAGCGGGAATTGATTTTTTAAAAACTACGCCAGCAATCGAAGCAATAGACACCATTAGTACCGTCACCACAGCTGGGTAGAGGGCATGGCCAGCGATGTACGAGTACGACATCATGTTTTTACCTTGATTCAACCCGTCCGAGCGCAGCTGACTGACTTCCACAATCCCCCATACACAAACTCCAAAGATTAGTGCTGAGATTAGAGGGCTAATAATACGGCAGAAAAACCACTTGGAGGAAGAGAGATCTTGGCTTAAGGACCAGACAACAGATTTCGTCTCAAATTCTTTAGAGAATAAAGCCACTGCCCACACAATTCCGGCGAACATGGGGACAATACCGGCCAGCATTTCAGTCATCCCAAGATAAGGCTTGAAATTGACTTCGTATGCCGCCAATAAAGCCAGTAGCACAAGAATTGCCGCACATGATAGCCAAGCGGGTCGGTCAATTTTGAAGTAGTGTAAAGCTACTTTTAGCATTAGAGGCCTTTCCTAGTCAGATGCTCAAGCACAAATTCTTCAAAGGCACTATCTTTTTGTGGATCAATTTCTTCCCTCGCTACAGACGCAAGAAGATCCCCTTCTTCAATTACCCAAAGATGGGTAAGTATTGCAGATAAATCAGATACGGTATGCGATGATACTAATATCCCAACGCCATCTTCTTTCGCCGCCTGTTCCAAGAGTTCTCGAACCCAGATTTTAACTACTGGATCTAGATCAGCCATAGGTTCATCGAGAATCATGAATTTTTTATTCCGCGCTAGAGAAATAATCAGCGCGACTTGAGTATGCTGCCCACCAGATAATTGAGATACTTTTGATTTCCCGGATATTCCGAGTGACTCAATTTTTTCTTTTGCCCACTGATAGTTGAAAGAGTCGTTAATATCACGGGCTAGTCGAGTATGCTGCTCTACCGTAATACTCGAATAGAGGGGACGGCCTTGTGATACGAAGGCAACCGAAGAAGATAGGTCGTCATCTTTCTCTTTTTTGTCCGACAGGACGTGAATCTTTCCTTCGGTAGGTATAAGGTGACCTGTCAGCGCTGACATTATGGTTGATTTTCCAGCCCCATTTCGCCCTACCATTGCCACGATGTCACTGGATCTCAGCTTTGACGAAAAATTGTTGATGATGACTCTATTCCCACGGATTATTTTTATTCCGTCGGCGACAAGCGAGCTTGTCATTTTCTTCCTTTCTGTAAAACGGTGCAGCCACGAAAATCACCTGCCTAGGTACGTAACAAATGGACATGCGAAGATCTAGCAACAATACATTTAAATCAAGCTTTTCATATTTATTAACTACACACAGTTCTTTAACCTACGAGTAACCTGCGCAATCCGATTTAGAGAAAACATTCTCCACACGACGAGATTGATGAGTCCAAGTACGGCTACGAGTGTCTCTGTGTGCATTTTGCCTCGTGGGCGGCTTTTATAAAGGCAAGGGTGGAATCATGCTTCTAGGTCTCGTCAGGTGCGGCTGCTAACGTTATTTCTGGTTCACAACCACCCCCCGCTACTCGTGGTGGGGTGTGGGCGTGACTTCCTCGTCGGTGCGCGGTAAGGCCCGCGCGTGACGTGGGCTGTCCCGCGCGCCCTTTTTTCAGGCGAGCGGACAACCCTACGACGCAAAGGGAGGTAGACAATGGGTAAACACTCATTGGATACACCCGGTCACAAGAGAAAAGACCCCGCCACCAAAGGAGCTGCAATCCTTAACCTGGTGAGCGGAGTCCTCAACGTTGTGACCGCTACCGTGAGGCTCATTGTGGTGATGCTTCACGTGGGTCTTTAAGGCCCGAGGGTCTCAACGAGCTGGCACTCGTTGGGGCCCTTTTTATTGTGCAGCCGCAATTCAAAGGTGAACTGTGCTGTCGTGTTTTAGGCTAATGCGCGCACGGAGGTTTCGCAATACTCCCACACTGGGCGCGCATTGTCTATTCTCCTGCTTAGGCATTCATTCCTGCCACATCAGTTGGCTGCGTTCTCTACCCTCAGGGTGTGTTAGTGTTACCCTCCGTAAGATCCTGATGCGCAAAACGCACAGTCTCAGTAGGAAGTCTGAGCGATAACACTAACCAGTGCTATCCGTCGCTTTAGCTCTTATTCTCATGAGAGTTAAAGAATCCAGCGTCGTCAGGTCCGCTTTAGCGTACCTGGAGACAACTTTGCCTGCTCAATTCACCCTTTTCCACGATGGTCAATTTTGGTGCGGAGTCTACGAGACTTCCAGCAACAACCAGCTCCGCGCCGTCCGAGTAGTTTTCGGTCCAGAACCTAATAATGCCGAACTCTATGAGTGGCTGCTCGTCAACGGTTCTTCCCTAGTCAAACGTGCCCATCGCTCCGTACCTATACCTGGCGCTATTGAAGCGCCACAGCGAGGAAATCCCAAACGCCTGCAGCGGAAAGTCAATAAGGAGCAGCAAGACCTCAGGGGTGTCCTCGAAAGCCCAAGAAGCAACAAAATTAAATTTCGAACTAGCTAACGCAAACAAAAAGAAAACTTCGCGGATCGCTCGGCGCGAAGAAGCACAACGGAAATTTCAGATCCGTGCCGCTAAAAAGAAGGCCAAACATAAAGGCAAGTAGTCGAAGACATCAAAGCGAAGTTGCCACACAGCGAGAGGAAAGCTGTGTAGTCGTATGTCTACTTCTGCGCACGTACGATCCCCGCTATATGTCTGCAAGGACAAAGGGGCCCTAGCCTAGTGAGGGACGCGTCAACTCGAAAGATTTATGCCGTTTGAACTTGGCGTTTTCCTCGTGGCGTATGAATATGAACATGCACTTTAGAGGTGGATAAAACTTGGGGATAAGGGGTAATTGGGGGTAATTAATTAAAATATCTTTACTGCGGGCTGTGCATACTATAAACGGATAAGTTAAGGTAAAACTGTTTCAGGCATAGGTAAAAGCCATCCAACACTTAGAGCTTGAGACAGACGCATAAAGGCGAGGCCGATTTTGGCGTGCTTAACTTTCGAAAGGAAAAGTACTGTGAAGAAGAAAATTGCAGCAGGGCTAGTTACTGCCTTGGCGGTTTCTATGTTCGCTGCTCCAGCGAACGCGGAGGGACACTTTGAAACCAGTGTTAACGGGGTTCGCGATAAATACAGGACTCGTGGCTGGACCGATCGAAACATTGATGGTTACAACACGGAGATTACAGCAGCTAACTGCTCAAATGCTACACCAGGATCTCCTGGAAAAGTTGAGATGACCCTGCGCCGAGAGCTTTCTAAGAGGCCGGACCCCGACCTAGGATCGCGTGCGTTCAATAGATGCTATGGGGGATGGGACCGAGGCGGTTGGGGGCGCCAGGCTGCAGGAAAGTATCATGCTGATATCCATACATTTGATTGGAACCACTTGACCATCAAGTGGATGAAATTTGTATGGTAGCGACCATCCAGGTTAATGCACTAAGGGTACGGCGTTCAAATAAGACAATTCTGGATATACCGCAGCTGGTGATAGATGAACGCCCCACGCTTCTACTGGGGGCTAATGGTGCTGGGAAATCAACGCTTTTTTCTGCTCTTGCATCAGATTCTTCTCCGAAGGAAGGAACAGTCCTGAGGGAAGGATCTATATCTATAGTGGAGCAGAAATTTAACCCTATTACCGGTTTCACCTCTAGTGAGTACTGCGCTTATGTTGCTTGGTTGTTCGGACGAGATAAAAAGACTGCAAAGAAAGAAAGCTTAGATTGGCTAGATTTTGTAGATTTGTCAAGAGTGTCTAGTCAACGGTGCGAAAGTCTTAGCGGCGGAGAACGCTCTAGGCTAGCGATCGCCACTGCGTTGAACTCTGGGGCGGAAACATTACTGCTTGATGAACCTAGTGCGGCACTTGATCCACTTAACAAAGAACATGTCACTGAGGTATATCAACGGATTGTGGATAGAGGGCATAACCTAGTTGTCTCAACGCATGATGCCGGCGAACTACAGAGACCTTTCGAGCGTGTCCTTGTTCTTGATAAGGGGAAGCTACATTTCGATGGTTCACGGCAAGATTTTGTACAGCTAGCTACAGAGTCGGGAAATACCCCAGCGCATATTCTCTCACGATCTCTTGTACGGAGAGGAAACTACAGTGATTCCTAATTTCGGCGTTAAACACTGGCTTCGTCGTCCATCATTATGGATTTGCCTTATTGGGCTAATCCTTAGCGCAGTTCCTATTTCGGAATTAGGAAAGACGCCATACTATGAGTCGAATGCTGCTCAATCTACACTGGTGTTCTTCGTAATTGCTCCTGCGGTTTCTGCCGCAATGGCATGGGAAGCATCACGTTTTCGTCCTCTAGTGCAGATGGGGAGAAAATCTGTAGTTCGTATTTATGTGAACCGAATGTTTGCATGGTCGCTGATTTTTCCCCTTGGCTATGTATTAGCAAGTCTTTCACAAAGTACTGATTCTGCGCTGTTCGGCTCTTTAATCTTTTGGGTTATGCTGGCTTACTCGTCCATCGTCGGCATCTGTTGGACGCTAATCGGAAGTGCACTTGGTTTTTCGTTTAAACCACTGATATCAGTGTCTGTATCAGCTGCGCTTGCATATACGTGGTATGCGGTAGTTCCAGCCACTTCTCCTGGAGCCCTAAGACATATAACTGGTGATTTTTTAGCGTGCTGTTCTTATGATGCAACGCTAGATGTGAAAGCAATTGGGACAGCAATTGCAGGGATTATCGGAGCTACACTGACCATAGTCTCGGTTGCGGCACTGTTTAGGCACAGTAGTAAAATGTATATGTTAACTTTCTTTTTAGGGCTTCTCTGTCTTATCGGTTCTTTTGCTTGGGCGCAGCAACTCACAGAGTTTGGCCTTGCACAAAGAGATTCTCGTCAGCTTGTTTGCTCTTCTAATGTATGCGCATGGCCTGAAATTCCTAGCGAAAATATATTACTTAATATCCAGGCGAGGGATGCTTTCTCTAAAATAGCACCCACTGAGTGGAGAGATTTTTCAGAACGTCCTGTGATGTGGGGAGATTTTTCGGAAGAGCATTTAAGTTTAAGCGGCCAATCCACGGTAGAGGGGATAGTTGGAGAGTTCGTGGATCAAGCTGGATCTGCAGAACTGATTCGTTCAGACGCTAAAATCTGCGGAATTCCGGCGAAAGATTTGGGAATTACGCTTAGTGGTCTTCCTTGGGAGCCTAATCGACAAGTTAACGTTGAAGATGTTGTTCAGCGTATCGAGCACACTGTGTGCAGAGTTAGCAATTAGCTCATGACATCATACGCATTCTTGTACTGCCGTGGGCATAGGCTAATTACTGTTTTAGTCATGGTGCTGTTTATCGGCTTTGTTCTTGCTTTTGCTGAGGGATGGTTACTAAATATCCCTTGGCTCGCTGATACCGCTGGAGCAAACGTTGGCACTTTATGTTCGTTTTCTTACGCCGCATTGCCAGTGATTTTTTTCAGAAATCAGATTTCCAGGTTAGAAGCGCAAGCTTCACGGAATTGGCTGTTTATTGACGGTATAGTCCTCGTAACTTTATGGATTATTCCTTGGGTATTTTCCCTTTGCGGCATAGGAAGCACTAGATTTGCTTATGTATCTACTGTTCTTACAGGTTTGACGCTTCTTATAGGTAGATATGTGGGTGTGGATACACTTGCTTTGTCGCTTGTAGCACAGCTTGTCTTACAAACTGCTCTTTGGCCATCATTGTCTGATACAAATTGGAAACTCCTTCTTTTCGCTTTAGAGGTTCCACCCGGCCGTATTCCATTACTATTAAGCGCGGTTTCTTTTTTCGTAAGTGTTGTTTCTTTGCGTAAATTCAAGCGCTCTGCGTTTTAGCTGGAGACGCGAACTTCGTTCTACCTGACCCAGAAGGTCTTCAATTCTCTTTGATTTCGTCCTTCAATTGTTTGTTTTGCCACGTAATAAACAATTGAAGGACGAATTAAATCCGATCTCCGCTTCGGATCAACTCTGACGTGGTACACGTTCCCCGTGCCAGAGTTCGACGAGAAAACACGGCAGCGCATTATTAAGGCAGGCAAGAAGGTGCTCGATGCCCGCGCGCTGCACCCAGAGCGCTCGCTGGCCGAGCACTACAACCCACTCGCCATGGCCCCGGAACTCATCAAGGCGCATGACGCGCTTGACCGTGAGGTGGATAAGGCATTTGGCGCTTCCCGTAAGCTCACGACCGTCCGGCAGTGCCAGGAGCTGTTGTTTGCCAATTACGAAAAGCTCACCACGCAGCAGCCCTAAAACACCTGGTATGTCCTGCCCTACGGCAAGACATACCAGGTGTTTCTTGTCAGCTGTCGTGTCGCGTCAGGCCTAGTTGTGGCAAGGCAACATTTAAGATTTCAGCGGCGGGTGTGGTGACACACTCGGCGGCCGTCCGACCTGTCTTATCCATGTAGGCTTTGGTGATACGAGCCCCTGCGGCGTAACCAGCTCCGGTGGGTAGTCCGACCGGTTTCGATCCCATCAGACGGGCGCTCGAATCTCCAAGCACCCATGCGGCGAAGTCCTGCATGCCTGTCACATCCAAGCCCTCGACGACCCGTCTTAGTACATCTTCTCTCGATCTGGTTTGGTCGGTGACGAAGTGCGTATATCCACGCTTACTGTAGAACTGGGCAGCGAATAGGTCGGCTAGTCCCTCGGCCACGACGTGCTCACCGACGGTCACTGTCTGCGGGTCCCATACGATGCCGTCAGCTGAATATCGGACGTTGTGGCGCAACTCGTGTAGGGCAATCGCTTCTAGACGATGGAGAACTTCCTCAGTCGGCCAGATGGTGATGGCAATGTAGCCACTGATCCCACCGAAGGCCGACAGGCCTCGAACTTCGTCCATGAAGTGCTCGTTGGAAGGATCACCTAACACTAGAAGCACAGTGAGGTCAGGAATCATGAGTCCTGGGTTAGCAGTCGCCAAGTATTGAACCCCTTTAGCGAGAGCTTGCTCAACTCGAGACCAAGCGTTGGCCTCCTCCAATTTGTAGAGCGCATCATTTACTTGCTGATGTGAGGCATCCGGGCCGAATCCGAAGTTCTGACTGTGCGCGGTAGCCATATCGAGACCGCCTGGAATGAAGAAATACATGCCAGCTATGGGCTCCCATAATTTACGAGCGGCCTCCTGCCACTGTCCCGGAGGGCTATCCAACATCGTGCGCATTCCCGTGGCGCTGTCGATCATCGAGATTGGCATGTCCCTAAACGTAAACCCTGACGCAGCGTTAAGGTCAACCTTCAGGTTCAATAAACGTGTCCGGTTAATATATCTGGCCAGCGAAGTAGGAGTCGCTGTTATTAACGGGATTGTCCGGTGCTGCAAAATGCGTGCGATCGTACGCTTGCTACCTACAAGTAGTACATCGAGTACCACCTCGGTTGTCACGCTGTGTGTCGTACAGGGGTTTACCCTTGTTTGCAAGAAGCACAAAACTACGTGGAGGGTCGTAGGACTGTGGTTGTTGTGGGGTGTTTGGTGGCAACCAAATCTATTGATTTGGGCGGCAGCCCAACGAGCCGTCAGGCGAGGCGGGAGCATAAACAGTAACCCGTAGTGAACGGTTTTGTTGGTTGAGCGGCTGGGGATATAGATCTACAGGGATATAGTTATAAGCCACCTGGGAAAATAGGTAAACCCGCAGGTAAAACCCTGTGGATAACTTAGGGTTGTGTGGTAAATCAGCGCAGAGTGTGTGGTAAATCAGCGCAGAGTGTGTGGTAAATCAGCGCAGAGTGTGTGGTAAATCAGCGCAAGGGAAATGGGGTTGTGTGGTAAATCAGCGCAGCTTTACCAGGGGAAATGGGGTTGTGTGGTAAATCAGCGCAGAGTGTGTGGTAAATCAGCGCAAGGGAAATGGGGTTGTTTGTATCGGTAAATATGCGCAGTTTGCTTTTGGGTAAAAAGAAAGCGCCCCAGAGGGCGCTGCTTCTCCGCGATTGGCCTAGTCGAGTTCGGGGCGTGGTGGTTTCTGTTGAACTGATGGGGCGGTTCTGGTGACGGTTACTCCGTCTGTGTCGGCTGTAATGCCGGCGTTGGGCCACGCTGTCCTTAGCTCCTGGATAGCCTTTTTGATTTCTTTGCGGAAGTTCTGTCGTGCGTCGTTGGAGTCTAACGCTTTGGTGGTGAAGTTTGCGGCGATCATGTCCCAGGTGAAGGTGTAGGCTTCGCGGTTGTTTTTAGCCAGCCAGTATTGCTTTACGGTAAGCCAGATGTAAATGTCCATTGCGCGGGGTTTGTTGAGCTCGCGCAGGACGTTGAGGTCGATGGGGATGGGGGATTCGGCAATGTGCTTGAAGAACTGGGGAGTGAGTTTGAGGTAAGACTCAATGAAGCTGCCCTGGTTGGGGTCGCGGGAGTCGAACCAAAGATCCCACTCTTCCATGAGCTGGGTGTTGCGTCCGCGTGCGTGAATTCCGTCGTCGCTTTTAACGGTAATCATTGAACCAGCAAGGCGTAGAAGTTGTTCACGCAGGATGGTGAGATTTCCTCGTCTTCCACCGTTTGCTCTGGTGGGAACTCCGATTGCTTGGAGAAAGTGGTTCATCGAGTGGCCTAGTGGAATGCGGCAGGCTTCGTCGATGGTTAGGGTGCCGTCTTTGACTTTTCCTGCGTTGGCTACGGCTCGGGTAATGACGTAGGCCATGATGAGGCGCGGGTACTTGCCGTAGGGCAAGCCTTCGTCTGAGTAGACGACGATTTTTCCCGATGGGGTTTCGATAACTCGCTTGTCGTCGTCGGTTTTGCGGTAGGGGAAGAGTGCTTGAACAAAGAGTTTGGAGGTGTAGCCGACATCTTGGGCTTGCAGGAGTTCTTGTGCCGCATCATGTTCTTGCCTGCGAGCTAGTTCCTTGACTGCTTCGAGCTTGGCGCGGCGATCGTCTCGGGGCTGCATGGTGCCTTGTTCTCCTTTCGGATTATCGACACCGCCCGTGTTGTGCTTTGCTCACTGTCCGTGTGGAAGTGGTAAAGTCTTAACCGACACGGTGGTGTCGATTTTTGGTTTGAACCCCCGCTAGAGTTGCAGCTCGATGATGCGGGGGTTTCCTCATGTTTTGAGGAACGTGCGCGCCCTGGACTTGAACCGAGGGTGTGTGCCGCTCGCGCTGCGCACCCCAAGAATGTGAGGCGCGGCTTTTTATTTTCTCCGCCTATTAAATCACATCAGTGTGACTTACTGGGAGATTTAGTACTGGTGGCGGCTGTTGCCAAGAAGCCTTATCGGCTGTTTGCTTTGATGAAGCTTGCTCGGAACCTAAGGCATTAGTGGAGTCACTCTTGTTCTTCGGGCTCGTCTTTTAGACCGTTGAGCATTATTTGGTTAAACAAGTTGTTGATTGTCTTCTCTTCGAAGTCTGCAGCCACTTGATTCCAATGGAATTCTTCTAGTTTGGGAAGCATGGCTGTAATAGCCATTTTTAAGTAGAAACCTCGACTACGTCCTGTCCTATCGCAGAGAGCATCGAGTCGTTCAATGATTTCATCTGGCATCCGTACAGACACCACACGTCCGGAAGGGTGGGGTGCTTGTTTCATATGCAGTATCCTCTCCTTGGCAGCAGTGGTAAACATTGTTTACCACTGCTGCCACTCTTAGGATTGTCGATAGAATTGTTTAATCGACACTCTGTAAACAATGTTTACCATACGCAAGACTGGAGGAATCTTCTCAAACTCTTTAACAGCATCATGAGCGGCGCGCGCCACAGAGAGGAAGGACGCCTCCTGGGACGCACTGCCATTTATCGGCTACCAACCATGTCCCCAGCTGCACTCATCGCCATGCCGGTCTGGATTCTCATTGCCCAGATACGAAGCGCGGGATTGGGGACAGGAATCATCAGACACTAGGCCGGGCAATCGCCTGGTACTGCCTCGCCTTCCTCGGTGTGATGGTTGGCTCCATGGCTGACCACTACGAGCACGCTACGGACGAGACTAACGACTCTCGATACTCCAACCCGTATGACGCCGCGCCCGCCAACCCCGGCAAATACTACGACCCGAGCGAACAACAGTAGTCGCAGTTACCAACGCCGAAGACTGACTTTCTCTCTACTGAGGGCGCTGGCGGCTTCGTCGTTGTCCTGGCACTCACTATCGTCAGCGTTCGCCTCATCTTCTCCAGAGGAATCCTCGGCACTAGGGGAGGATTCCTTAGCAGTCTTGAGTATTGCGTTGAAATCGCGTTGGCTCACGCCGATGAGCTCGCGCACGAGTTCTTTTGATTCGCCTAGGTCGATAACTGCTTGCGAGGCGTGACCTATCTTCTCGTTGAGCTTCTTCTTGCGGTCACGCAGCTTACGCTGTTCTTCTTCGAGATGCTGACGTAGTCCCTGACGCTTCTTCAAACTTCTACTTGCGGTAACCATAAGCCCACAATGCCAGCGAACACACCGCCCCACCCCTGACACAAACTCCACGCGGGAAGTTCGGCGCAACCGGAAGCAATCAGCGGACTATCCCTTCAGGCTTTCGACAGCGCTGTAGACCTGTAGCGGCGGGCGCGGGCGCCCTTTTTACAACACACTATTGGCACTCTTAGTGTTAATCGGGTTTTGGCTGCTAGACTAGGGCGCATGATGACCCTGCGCGTAGTCAACAGCGGAACAGGATATGAGTACCTGTTGCGCTCTGTGGCTACCAATGATGGGCCGACAGACGCGCCAAGTTTGTCGAAGTACTACGACGCGAAAGGCACCCCGCCAGGTCGTTGGTTAGGCTCTGGTCTGGCCGGTTTGAACACCGAAACGGTAAGCCTGGGTGGGGAAGTTACCGAGTCTCAAATGGCCGCGTTGTACGGCGTAGGTCTGCACCCAGATGCGGATATGAAGATGTCCGAGGGGCAGAGAATCAAGGACGTCCAGTTGGGGCGTCCGTTTGCTAACTTCACGAATGATGTTCCGGTTTTGGTTGCTTTGCGTGACGCGGAACGCCGCCACCGGCAGACCACTGGCACGTTGATGAGCAAGCAAGAACGCGCCGAATTAGTCCAGGATATTGGCCGGGAATTCTTCATTGAAGAACACGGTGTCGAGCCGCAATCGGGCCGGGAAGTCGTCAACTGGGTCAACGGGTTAAAAGACAATGTGCGTCAATCTGTCTCGGGTTTTGACCTGACCTTTTCGCCTGCTAAGTCCGTGTCGGTGGCGTGGGCGTTGTCTGATGAAGAGACCGCGCGGCGTATTGAGGCGCTTCATCACCAGGCCGTGAAAGAGGCCATAGCGTGGGCAGAAGATAACGTGATCTTCACTCGCTCTGGCAAGCAGGGGCGCGAACAAATCAAGACAAAAGGTGTTATTGCCTCCGAGTTTAAGCACTACGATACGCGCTCAGGAGACCCTGATCTTCACTCGCACGTGCTGGTATCCAACAAGGTTCAAGCCGAAGACGGACGTTGGCTATCGCTTGATTCCAAGGCACTGCATAAGCAGGCTCAGGCTATTTCGCACCGCTATGACTCCATCTTGAACACCCTGCTTTCTAACCAAATGGGCTACACATTCACCGCCTGCGACCACGGGACAAATAAGGAACCCACGTGGGAGATCGACGGTATTTCCGCCTCGCTGATGGAGTCTTTTTCCAAGCGTCGACGCGGCGCACAGCCGGTCTACAAGCGACTCGTTGAAGAGTTTGTTGCCGCACGTGGAGCTACGCCTAACTCGGTTGAGGTGGGCCGTTTGTGGCAGCAAGCTATCTTGGAAACCCGTGACGCGAAGCGTGAACCAGAAAGCCTATCCGAGCTTCGCGCAGGCTGGAGAAAAGACGTTGCCGCCCGCGAAAACGGGGCAGAAGAACTCGCTGACATCGCCCAACTTGCAGCAGCAGATACCCGTGATGAGCGCCCAGTATTTCACGCAGAGGAACACCTTCCGGGTCTTATTGACGAGGTTTTAGACACCGTTGTCAGGCGTCGTTCCTACTTTCGCGCCTCGCATGTAGCGACTGCTGCGGGTGGAAAACTCCAAGGCTATCGCTTCGCATCACTCGCCGAGCGCGACCTTATCCACGCCATTGTGGTGGAGGCTATTGTGCGCGATAAGGCCATTTCCTTGAACGATTTTGACGTCCTAGAACTGCCCGAAGCACTCAAAAACACGGCAGGTAAAGCCCGAGACACCCGCGCTGATAGCGAGCTTTATACCACCCAGGACATTCTCGATACCGAAGACAAAGCACTGGGCGCACTCAACGAGCCGGTGGCCGCATTCGCACCATCGGCAGCGATTGATAAAGCACTTGATGAGCACGAAGCCCAGGCTGGGTTCCGCCTTAACTCAGGGCAGGAATCCATGGCCCGCTACCTCCTTACCTGCGGCACACTGGCTGCTACCGGCGTAGGCCCGGCAGGTACCGGCAAGACCGCATCTATGCGCCTGGTTGCCAACGTGTGGGCGAACCAGGGCCGCAACGTGATTGGCCTGGCCCCGTCTGCGCAGGCGGCAGAGGTGTTGTCTAAAGACTTAGGCTTTGACGCTTTTACCATCGACAAACTCACCTACACCTGGCGCGGAAACCACCCAACAAAGCCCGGCCATAGCCTCAAAGCTCTTCCAGTATCCATTAACGCGGGCGATATGATCATCGTCGATGAGGCCGGCATGGCCTCGACCCCTAACATCGGGTCACTGTTAGAGATTGCCGAAGAAGCAGGCGCAGTCGTGCGCTTTATTGGTGACCATAAACAGCTCGGCGCGGTCGAAAACGGCGGACTTTTCGGCGCTATGGTCAACGCTTCTGGCCGCACTGATAATCAACTCTCCGAAGTCGTGCGCTTTGGCGGAGATAGTGAGCAATCGGCTACCAGCTTGCGCTTGCGTGAAGGTGATTCGTCTACGTTCGACTTCTACGCTGAGCGTGGTTGGGTCAATGGTGGCGCACGCAGCGACATGCTGGATAAGGCCGCAGCAGACTACTTGGCGGATATTTCTAGCGGTAAAACCAGTCTTCTTATTGCTGCCACCAACCGCGATGTGGCAGAACTCAACGAGACAATCCGCGCCCACTACATCGCCCACAGCGAGGTGGACACCACCGTGGAAGCCCAGCTTTCTAGAGGCGAAAAAGCAGGTGTGGGCGATACGATTCTGGCGCGCAAAAACCAGACTTTCTACGACGATGAGACCGCTACGAGTGCCCGTATTAACAACGGCACGCTGCTTACCGTTACCGCCATTGCCGAGAATGGCAGTATCACCGCCCGCAACAAGGCAACCGGCGAAGAGCTGTGCCTGCCAGCAGACTACGTCCACGACAATGTGCAGCTAGGTTATGCGGCTACCGTCCACCGCGCCCAGGGCAGCACCGTGGACTGCACCCGCGCGATCATTGACCACCACGTCGATAGGGCAGGGCTGTATGTTGCACTGACCCGAGGCAAGCTTGCCAACCACATCTATGCGGTAACCGAACACCAGCTAGATGAACTTGCCGAGGAAGGCCACTACCACTACCAAGGAATACGCCAAGCCCCCAGTGTCAGGGACGTCTTTAATAAGGCAATCTCTCGCGATAACAGCCCGAAGGCCGCACGCGAGGTCATAGCCGACGTTGTAGACGAGCAGACCTCACCCGATCGCATGATGGGACTGTGGCTTATGGGTAGAGATGAAGCCACCAATGACTTCATCGACGCTTACCTACCGGACTGGATCGACACCCTGCCCGGTGATCTTGCCCACAAGATTGACGCCAGCGACGACGGTGTAGCACCTATTCGCTATGGCTGGGCACAGCTTATTGACGCAGGCATTGACCCGCGCACCGTCATGGACGCGGCTACCCGCGATATTGACAACGCCCATGATCCGGCACGGCTTATCCGCTACCGCCTAGATGAACAGCTCCGCCAGCGCGATACCGGAAAGAGCAACCAACTACCACCTATCTCCAGGCATGCGGACATGGAACTCGATACGTGGCTGCGCACCCACAACCCTTACGACCGCGCGGAGACCACCCGCCTTACAGGTCAAGAACATAACCTCAACCGGCTTAACCAGGAGGTGCTGGCAGAGCACGCACGCTTTGCTCGTTCCAAGGTGGAATCGCTGACCTGGCAGGAAGCAAGTATTACTACTCGCCTCCACGAAGATAAAAACGCTGCTGCCAACGAGGTAAAGGCGAACTTCCAGCAGGTACGCCTTGATGCTGCGCGTATTCGCGCTTACGAGAAAGCCATGGCAGACCACAGTGCAGCCCTGCGGGAAGAAGAAGCAGCCCGCGCAGACATTGAGCGCCAACGCCTCCTTCAAGACGACTACACTCGCCCGGTTGCCGAGCAGGAATACGACCACGACGCGGCAGGCTATGGCACCTATCAACAGCGCATAGACCATGCGCACGCGCGTCTTGATAGTGCTCATAGGCGCCGCACGCTTGCCCAGCAGGCTATTGAAGACACTGGGGCTAATCTGCCGGAGGCAGGTCTGTGGGAGGAAATCTGCTACCGCGCCGACGACACAGAAGAATGGGACAAGCGCCTACATGCAGCCGAACAGCACGACAGCGAGCACACCGATAGGCTGCAACAACGCCTCGATACTCTCCGCCGTGAGAAAATGGACTGGGCCGACCGCGCCGACATCGCTACCCGTTTGCGCGCAGAAAAAATCCCGAACGATGTTGCCGACCATGCAGGCTACATTGCCGATGAAGTAAACCTCTTGGCCGCACAACGCACCTACGAACTACGCCGTCTTGGCATAGACGAACCTGCCCAAGAAGCAATCCGCGACATGATGGCGGAGGCCATCGCCGCAGCCTACGAGCACGACACCACTGGCTATGACGAGCCAGACACCTCCTACAACGAGGTGGAAGAAGAAGCACCAGCACCTGAGACCGCCCCAGAAGCCGACAACACCGACAACGCCCAGGGCGAAGACGCCGGCGATCTGAACGAGGGCGCACAAGCAAGCCTCGACTTCCTCGCCAGCCTCGGCCTAGGTGGCGAGCAACAAAGCGTTACCAACGACAGCGATACCACCGACGAACAAGCACCTGCTGACGAGCTTGAAGAAGAACAAGGCCCAGAGCTCTAGAAACAGCGAGTTCAAAGCACTAGAGCGCATAGGTGTATATACCTATATCCGCATATGTGTATGTAGGTGTATACACCAGGTAGTTAGCTCCTTTCCTCGAGCCATCGTGTTGCCCACTCTTCAAAAAGTTGGGAGATACTCTTCTCTTCTTCCACTGCGGCGAGTTTGAGCTCTTTAATCAATTGCCGATCGCGGACGTACAACTGAAGGCGTGTCGCTTTATCATTAGCTTGAGCGAACATCTTTGTTGAAGGCGAGCCCTCCGACCTATTTCCAGACGACTCTTCCCGCGCCTTATTTTTAGCCTTTGGAATTGCCATTGCCCACCCCTTAATCCTCAAATGCTGCGACTACTTCTCGAGCCAAAGAATCCCAAACCTTCGTACTACTGGGCTTTGTTCCGAAAGCGCGACGTGTAGCCGCCCTCGTTGGGATGACTGTTTCGGCAAGCGCTGCAGTCTCATCACCCTCCAGCTCGGCATGGACTTCATCTAGAAGTTTTTCCCTTCTGTCGACATTCGACAGAACAACTGCTGTTGGTATCCCCATTTCTATTAGCCAAGAAAGGGTTACCTGTGTTCTGTCAATATCCATCGGGGAAACACCAGTTGGAAGAAGGACTAAATCGGCAGCCTCGGCGCTTTCGGTTATGAAAGCTAAACCACCTGGAGGGGTGTCGACTATAAGAAAGTCCGGATTATTCCCTCTCCTGACTACTCCAGGGAAATCACTTGAACTGCGGACAGATTCGATGGGAAATGGAAAATCCTTTACTCTGCTCGCCCATCGGGTGGCAGATTGCTGGGGGTCGCCGTCTGCGACTGCAACCGTATAGCCCATCTTCCGAATTGCTTCTGCGAGCATTACCGAAAGTGTGGTCTTCCCTGTCCCGCCCTTCGACTGAATTACGGAAATTACTCGAGTCAT